>NC_007968.1 GCF_000013905.1 Psychrobacter cryohalolentis K5 | reverse complement strand
TTTATAGTGCCATGTGAAGAATTGGAAATGGCTTTCCCATATCACCCAATGGCGATTGTACTATGACTTTAAATCTTAGGTGTTCATAAGAACCATATGTTCTTTAAAAAAATATATGGCACACAAGCTAACAAACTCTTACCTTTCACCACGTGAAAACATTAAATTTGTCTGTTAGGTTTAACTTGTTAGTTGAGAGTTATTTTGGTTTCATAAAAGAATGACAGCAATAAATAATAAAAAGAGTAAATGGTCTGCGTTAGTACTTAAATTGGCTCAGCTCAATGACTGTATGATGGTTTCCTAGAGTTTTTTTAAATATTTCGATCTTAATTATAATAAGGATATTAAAATGAAAACATCAGTACCTACTAAGTCGCTTCAAAATAAATTATGGATAGTGTTTTTAGTGAGTTTCTTTGGTCTCAGCGCTTGCAGCAGTGAAACAGAAGAGCCAGCTCCTAATACAGAATCTAGCGAAATGACACCTGTGCAAACAGCAACCGAGGCTGAAGATCAAATCCCTGCTTCCACAGAGGATGTAGAAGGTGCGGGAGGTACAGCGTACTATTCTAGTAATGGCAGTGTAGAAAATGACCAAAAGGCTGATGATACGGTTACTGTCAATGAAAATAACTCGAACTTAGATCAAACACCAGCAGATGGAGTGCAGTAAGTATCAGAAAGCGCGCAATCCATTAAAGATTAAAGGGTTTCTGTAAGGTTGTGATCAGCTTGAATCGCTCTGACTATATCGGTGGTTGATTTACTTGAGACAGACAGCTATGCCTAATAGGTTAAGATCATCATATCTTTACAACTAGATCACTTCATTGTTGAGTGTAGCATCACTCAATATCGTTTACTAACTAAGACTTAGTGACTTAAACAGAAGTTCTATCCAGAGCTTTAACTAGAAAGTGATTACTCAGGGTTCAGAACACTCTCAGAAAAGGTTCAATAATGATATCTTTAATATCAGAAAATCAGCCATTGTTCGCCTTAGGTTTTCTGATTTTTCTGGTGGTCACTGTTTTATTGATATTGCAGTACGCGGTTATTCGTTATGGTCAGCAGCTTTTCACTCAAGCAATCCGCTGTTGGGTGAGGACAAAACGGAGTCTTGCAAAAAACAAACGTATCATTCTATTCAGAGGTAAGTATCCCAAGCTGGATGTGATAATGTCTCGGCGGTTTGATTTACGGGATTTTTATGGGCTGTCACTGACATTTCTATGGGTAGTGATAGGTTGCATGCTGGTGTTATTCATTGCATTGGCTGAAGCTGTGGCTACGTTGAATTCTATTGTTTCCATCGATTATTTTATATCGGCACAGATGAGCTTACTA
Source organism: Psychrobacter cryohalolentis K5 (assembly GCF_000013905.1). NCBI lineage: Bacteria > Pseudomonadati > Pseudomonadota > Gammaproteobacteria > Moraxellales > Moraxellaceae > Psychrobacter > Psychrobacter cryohalolentis. The sequence goes on along the minus strand of NC_007968.1, from coordinate 39,871 downwards.
CGTGATTCCGACGTTGTTGGTTTTTTCGTCCTGATAACCAGCTTTGCGTCTACGCCTATTGCCGTTTTGGTGGTTTTGTTTGTTGCTGTGAATTGCTGGGTAAAGCAGCAACGCTATATAATAGTAGGGTTACTGATTGCTACTTTAGGCAGCACTGCATTTACTTCTTTGTTGAAATATTTATTTCAGCGTGAAAGGCCTGCTAATAGCTTATTAGTTGTGCAAACTTATTCGTTTCCAAGTGGTCATGCGACGACCGCTATGGCGTTATATGGATTTATCGCTTACCTACTGATTCGATTCAACCAAGATTTTGCTCAAAAAATTCGTATATTTACAATAGCGATTCTTTTTATCCTCTTGATCGGATTGAGCAGAGTTGTATTGAACCAGCATTATCTAAGCGATGTACTGGGCGGTTATCTAGTAGGTGCATTTTGGTTGACACTTGGCATTAGTATTACAAAGTGGCTAAGCGTAAAAAGTAAAATCATATGGAAAGTCGAGTGGTCAACTTCTCATGCATACATGATCTGGCTGAGCGGGTTAGGCGTATTTATTAGCACGTTGATTTACGCAAAAATCTATCAATTTCCAATGTTATCCTAAGCATCGCAGTAAGCCACTACGAAGTATCAATAGTAAACAGCTAAAGGATCAAGTCCTAACTAAACTGACTAAAAAAGCCCGTGACCATAGTTACGGGCTTTTTACATTTTCAGGGTATGATTATTGAAGATATAATAATCAATATTTATTTTGATTACGCCACTCATCTACATCTCGTTCAGCATCTTCTTGTGAATGACCATATCGCTCTTGGATACGGCCAACCAATTTGTCACGGTCACCTTCGATATGGGTTAGATCGTCATCTGTTAAATCTGCCCACTTTTGTTTTACTGAACCTTTGAGTTGGTTCCATTCGCCTTTTAGTGTTTGGTTATTCATATCATTATCCATTTTTTGATTGTTTTTATACTGTTCATCCATACTTTTTTCGTTCACATTTTGATTGTCCATTATGGCTTTCCTTTTCCATTTATGAGTTTTTGAGGCAACGCATCTATACCAATACCAAGCTCATTCATCTTTTATTTTTTTTATTGATGAATGGGCTATCAGCAGTTATTAAGCTTCAAGCTGACATATCTAATATAGAGAGACACAATTGGGCTGTCTGTACAACGAATGTTTAAAGTGTTGCTGAGCTATTGTTAAGTCCGCTGATTTGTTACGACGGTATAAGTTATGATTTGAATTAGACCGTTAATCATAAGAAAAGTCTTTAGGGACTGTATAGAATTCAAATCAGCGGCATCTAAATAAAAACACAAGCTAGTATGATCGCAGCCCCGTAACTGTCTTTAAGCTTATCATAACCTGAATTCGGGACTAGCGCTTAAGTTGTTGATACTATTTGCATAATTATTATCTGACCTTATAAAGTTATGCTTTTGACAGTAGTTTATATAGAAGCCTGTCTTCAAAGACTTAGCTGGTCTTCAAGAGTAATAGAAAATATCAATACTATCAGCAGCTTAATGAATCACTTATTCCGAACTGGGGTTATAACTATCATTTTGACTCCTCTTTTACCATCGCTCTAAATCTATCGGAAAAGCCAGGTAAAACGGAACGCACTGTAATCCACGGAGAGAGGGATGCAACACCCATTGGATCCTCACAAAATTCAGCTGCAGCTTCTTTGATAGCCTCTTCAAAAGCTTCGACTACACTTATCTCATTTTGGCGGTTATACTCAAGGGCATTTATCTTACTGAGTGCACTGTACTTTGAAATCTCAATACGCGACTGCTGGTAATATGAAGCAAGGAGTGTTTTAAAAGAGGCTTCTGAAAAAACCACTCCCTCTTGAGCTAAAATTCTAAAAAGAGTTTTAGCTATATCGTTTGCCATCTTGTAAATGCCATCACCTTCACTTTTTGAGCCTAAGTCTTGATGTTTATGCTCATAAGTCTTCATGATTTCTGTTTGACAGATGCGACGGCTTGAGGTGTTGTTATAAACTTCTGAGAGTGTTGAAACCTCAAGCCCCCAAGTAGGAGAAATCGCAATACCACGACCAAGAGAGCGGATAAATGCGAACTCTCCAGAGAGGGCATAACGAAAATTCTGCATATACTCCAAGTAGTGGTTTGAGCCAAAAGTAATCTTGAGTGCTTTTATGAGTGGTGTATAAAAAAGACGGGTCACACGACCGTGGAGCTTGTTTGTAACGCGAGAGTAATAGCCTTTATTAAACTCAAAATCAAGTCCTGGGTGTACTATGGGGTAAAAAAGCCGTGCAACAAGCGCTCGTGAGTAGTTTACTATGTCACAATCATGCAAGGCAAAAGCATAGTTATCTTGATCTGTGAGACCATAACCTATCATCGTCCAGACATTACGACCTTTTCCTGGAGTGTCTAAACCAGGAAAACCCTCATCTATAAGCTCTTTATATATCTTTTTCATGTTTGGAGCATCATTCCAAAGTACCTCAACACTACACTCCAAAATGCTCATACGCTTCTTTACTTCTAAAAACTGCTCCTCAGTTGCACAGTCGAGTCCAAGTATAATTTTATAGAGATACTTCACGTTTTTAAGCTCATCAATAATAGTCTGCATCGCTGGCGTTTCAAACTCTGAGTAGAGAGCGGGAAGCAAAAGCACCATATTTCTGCGTTTTGAAAAGTGCAATAATTCTTCTTCTATGCTTTCTAAGGAGCGATTTCCCACATTTTGTAGTGTTGTTATAACGCCGTTTTGAAAAAAATCTGACATCTTATTCTCCCTTTTGATGTTATCTCATATAACTAGACTGCCATGATTTTTCAAAACCTCGCAGTGACAGCAAGTGTCATTGCGAGCGAAGCGCGGCACTCTAACCTTCACGGTTACCTTTTATTATTATCGCTACATCTATCATATTTGTGCCACTACAGTCTTATGTTTAGAGGGGTTACCATATTTCTTGCTATCTACACTTAAAATATTTTCTTTAAGCTAGCCATATTTTGAGACGAATTTTTTTAGCAAAGACGCCTCAAGTGCATCGGCAAATATCTCTCTTGCAAGCACTTTAGAGTCCATCAAATATCTCCAGTATAGAGCTATTCCAACCTTTTGGTCCTGGGTAGTCTGCTCTTTTTATATCTGCGTTTCCTATGGCACTAAAAGAGCCATCATAGAGGGGAACTAAAACACCAATATCTGCTTTTTTTATCATAGTAAAGTCATTTGCACTATCACCAAGGGCTATCTTGGTGCACTTTTGGTTGTAATACTCTTCATACATGTGAGCAAGTGTCAGCATGGCATTTGCTTTGTCTTGTAGGAGTGAGACAAGGTGATAAAATCTTCCCCCTTTTACTATATCAAAGCCCTCTTCATTTGCCTCTTTTTTAAGAGCCTCAAGCTCTCTTTCGTCTTGCATCAAAAAAGGCTCACTAAAGTCACGTTTCATGGCATTTAGGCTCTCTTCTCTTGGCAAACCTGTATGCTGTATTACTTCATCAACACTCATATCTCCAAAACCTTTTATAGAGTAGCTCCGTTTCATGTGTGTGAAAAAAAGTCTCAGTTCTGTGTAGGAGTGCGCCTTAGAGAATTTTATCCACTCCTCTTTAAATGCCATCTCTCTTGCAAGTACACTCTCTGAGGGCACAAATATCCCAGCACCATTCTCAACAATAAAAGGCTGCCGCATGCCTAACTCTTTTTGAAGCACTACTACTTCACTAAAGGTTTTGCTCGTAGCAATAATGAGAGGAATTGAGCGATATTTTAAAAGTGCTAAGGCCTCTTTTGCAGGAGCGAAACTATAATCCTGGTGATTGAGTAGTGTTCCATCTAAATCGGTAAATACAAGATATCTCTTCTTCATAGCAGTAGAATACAAAACAATTATTTGTTATGGTCAACTTATTTCAGACCACTTCTTAGCGGTTTTTATTGAAATAAACGCAGTCGAAAATGCCATGGAATCTCTCATGACATTCAGCACTTTAGAACAACCCCTTGAGCAATTACTTTATGGACTAATAACTTGGGTTTATTACAACTTAGATTGGGGGCAATATAGAATTCAAATCAAAGGCAACCAAATAAAAACACAAGCTAGTATGATCGCAGCCCCGTAACTGTCTTTAAGCTTATCATAACAAGTGGCGATGCCTCTAAAATGCTTCAACCTAGCAAAAGCATTTTCTACCAAATAGCGGCAGCGATATAAATATCAATCCAAGGTATCGTTATTGCTTTTAAAGTTAGACTTAACCGGTATGACCGACTCAGCACACTGCTTAAAGTCACACGCTCTAATGTCGCTACTATCATAGCCTCTGCCTGCTACTACCGTCTGAGTCTGTTTCTTAGTCGTGCTTTTAATTAATATATTGACTACCTTAGAGTCATGTACCTGTTCGCCTGTCAGCTGAACATAGATAGGGTTACCGCAAACATCAACCACTAAGTGCAGCTTGCTGCTATGATCGGCCACGCTCCTACTATAGCTTCATCACGACAACTGGCTGCACCTGTACTATGCTGATAGGCTTTGACCATACTGCCACCTATAAATAACCATTCGCTATCATAGTCTACTGTTACGATTGCCATAAGTTTTTGCCACTTACCTGTTTTACGTCAATAGCGGTATTGGTGATAAACGCTAGACCAATTGCCAAAACAGGGCAGTAAGTCACGCCATGGACAGCTCAATCGTATGCGATATAACATCGCTTCAACGGTGAGTCTTAGATTGGGCTTGGTATATATGTTGATTTGTCGCAATATATTAGACAGCTTGTGCCAGTACTCATTAGTGAGCGTAGGGCGAGCCATAAGTGACGCCTTTTTTCTTTGCTGTGGTAAACAAGAGGGTAAGGCGTTGCTTATTTTTTTCAATTAGTGAATTCTATACAGTCCCTAATTAAAAAAGACTATAAAACATGCTGAGTGACATTAATTTGAATTGAATTATAACTATAGTTGTTAGTCCAATAATTAAAATAAAGACTGCTACTGCCCGTATGATGAGTCTTTTATCTCTCATAGATTACCCCTCATGCTTTCATATAACTATAACCTTAAAATCCTTCTTTTATTAGCCTTTACTTCTTTTTATCGTTTGTCATTAAGTTATAAAAATAGATGAAGGCACTTACTATTTAATATCGCAAACATATAATCAATTTAGTGAACACTAGTTTATCAAGAGAAATCTACTTTTGGGGCTTAGATAACTCTAAACGTCTTTATACTGAAGGTATCACCATTTTATGTTCAAAATTACACTTCTATAGACCTCTTGCAAAAGTAGCAGAGGATTTTACAATAACTAATACATTCACAACTGGCTAAGAACTATGCCAAACATAGATAAGCTACTCGAACAAAATAACGCAGGCTTCAAACGCTATACAGGTATTCATAAAGCGACTTTTTATGAAATGCTTGAGGCCATGCAGCAGCAGCATGAAACCCAAAAGACCAAACCAGGTAGACCAAGCGTGCTTAGTCTTGAGGCGCAAATATTACTGGCCCTTACTTATTGGCGTGAATACCGGACGCTGTACCACATCAGTATGGACTTTGGTATTCATGAGTCTTCTGCTAGCCGTATTATTCGTAAAGTAGAATATGTTCTTATCAATTCAGGCAAGTTTGAATTACCTAAAAAGCTGCCTAGTAGAGTCGATGACGACATCAATTGGTCAGTCGTCATTGTCGATGCAACCGAAACCCCTATTGAGCGTCCAAAAAAAACCAAAGAGACTACTATAGCGGCAAGAAGAAACAACACACCTTAAAAGCGCAAGTGATCGTCCACTGGAAAACAGGCTTAATATTAGATGTTCAAATGTCCAAAGGCTCTATTCACGATTTTAAGCTGTATAAAGACACTTGTCCTTATTGGCTTCCTGACAATGCTAAATTACTAGCAGATAGTGGCTATCAGGGCATTGCAAAGTTACATGAACAGAGCTTCACCCCCTTTAAAAAGCCACATGGGGGTCAATTGTTAGAGCTCTGCAAACAAGCCAATCAGTATCTCGCTAAGTTTCGCATTATGGTTGAACACAAAATAGGCTTAATCAAACGGTTCAAAATCGTGGCTCATAAATATCGTAACCGTCGTCAGCGCTACGATCTTAGAATGAAGCTATTCGCCAGTATTGTTAATTTCGAGCTTGGCTTATGACTTTTGCAAGAGGTCTTATGTACACTGAGCTGCTATAAATAATTTTGGCTACTAACACCAATAGCATACAGCCTAATGTTCAAGTCCTCACTAGGGAGCTATACTTACTGTCATAAGAGATGCTATGTTAAATCATTTTAGACCGGTTTTATCCCAGTGAATTCACGAAGAAAAAGCCCCCAGCTGGGGGCTTTTTTTGTCTTAATTTCAGGCAAATGAAGTCACTTCACTATCTAGAACACCTCATACGAGCCTATTTTTTTAGCATTCATAATGGTGGTAGGTATATCAGAGTAGTTTTGTATAGAAAGGTGAGCTGTTTTAGTAACATCTAAAACGTTAATAGCAAAAAATACGATGAATAGTGCGTATGCATCTGAATTGACGATGTAGAGTTTACAGCAAATTTCGATAGCACCTCTACCTGAACAGTATCATCTAACCCGCGCTGTATCTGATGGTCATAATGTTAGCAAGATATCAAGAGAAAGCTTAAAACTGAGTTTTTGATTTTGTTAAATACATATGAACCTGACAACTATAAGAAGAGAAGAATGACATTATATGATCTTGCTATGCTACTAATAAACTTCAGCATGCTAATATTGACCTTCTGTATATTCTTGCATACGATCTGATCAACTATGCTAAATAGGACTGCACCGTCTGCGAACGGTGCTAAGCTCCATTTTGTCCTAGTTGTTTCAGCTTTTCACGTTGTTTACGTACTACTTTACGCTGTTTACGTTTTTTCCATTCAGGATTGCCTTTTTGATAAACCTTAAGGTCATCCACGTAGCTTATTTTGTTCAGCCATATTAGCTCTATAGTATAAGTTGGTAGCATTCCTATCATAAATAACCAGAGCGGATACTTTAAGAAACCACTCCCCAGCAAAAAGACAAAATTTACTACAGCTACTACTATTAAAGCAATAAACCAGTTTTGAGCTATTTGTAGCTCATACAGATAATGACGCATATCAAGACGGTACTTCTTAATCCTGATAAGTTCCTTCAGTCTAGATCCCTTTTGATATTTTCCAAAAAGCGTGAACACCTCCTGCACAGGTAGTTTTTCATACAGTTTACCAATAATAAGGGCTACGACAGCGCTAAGTATCATCGGATATAGTTGGTTTAGGTTAATATCCATATTCCTCCATAGTAAAACTTACATAAAGGTGTAATTATTTCATAATCTTACGTAATATTTCTACTTTGAGTATTGGTGGGGGTTTTGAAAATTCTAAATGTAACTGATACAGCTTATATAACCAATATTTTATAACTACTAGGGGTAGAGGCTTTCCAGCTTCAACCCCTAGTAATTATAGAAGAACTGTCGAAAAGTGTTAGTATACCTGCCTATTATAAATTATACGTAAGGCTATGCCTGCGTATCACCTGATGATCAGTAAATGGATCTAATATGCTCCAACAGTTAGACACTGCAGATAGTGTGCGCCTTAAATTAGCGCGTCGTACCACGCAAAAACATAAAGCTGAGCTGGGGCAGTTTATGACGCCTTCAAGTGTAGCTCGATTTATGGCATCTCTTTTTCCACCTAGCAATATTAAAACCTGTCGCTTATTAGACGCAGGCGCAGGAATAGGTACTTTAACCTGCGCGTTCCTTGATCGTTGGAAGGCCAATGGGTTTGGGTTTAATGATGTTGATGTAACCGCTTTCGAAATCGATAAGAAACTGACGAACTATCTTAGTCAGCATCTAAACTCATACGATCATGTGACAACTCGTATTTTCTCTGACGATTACATCAAACTGGCAACAGACAAAGGTCTGCAGGATCAAGGTTACACTCACGTAATTCTGAATCCACCTTATAAAAAAATCAATAGTAAATCAGCGCACCGATTAGCTTTAAGTAGTGTTGGTATTGAAACAGTTAATTTATATTCCGCTTTTATAGCATTAGCGCTGGGAGAGATGGCTCCAGGTGGCCAAATGGTAGCTATTATTCCACGCAGTTTCTGCAATGGCCCTTATTATCGCCCTTTCCGCGACTTCATTCTTGAACGGGCAGCGATACATCAGATGCATTTGTTTGAATCGCGCAGCAAAGCTTTTAGCGATGATCAGGTACTACAAGAGAATATCATTATTTGCTTAGAACGTGATGGAAAGCAAGGACCTGTTACTATCTCAACCTCTACTGACGATAGTTTTTCTGACCTAACTAACTGTGAAATTCCTTTTGAGCGCATAGTATTTCCAGATGATCCAGAACGGTTTATTCACGTGCAGACTACGACCGAGAAAAGTGCCATCGAATTATCATCTGCTGTGCGTTATTCAATGGCTGACATTGGTATAAAGCTATCAACTGGCCCAGTAGTTGATTTCCGATTGAAAGAGTATTTACGAGATAGGCCTGAAGAAGGGGCTGTGCCATTGATTTATCCAGCCCACTTAAAGGCATATAAAACCACTTGGCCTATACCTAACTTTAAAAAATCTAATGCAATCGTAGCCAATAACGATACAGAGAAATGGCTTTACCCTAACGGATTTTACTGTGTAGTGAAACGTTTTTCGTCGAAGGAGGAAAAACGTCGTATGGTTGCAAACTTGATAAACCCTACTGATTTTAGCGAATACACGATGCTGGGGTTTGAAAACCACTTAAACGTATTCCACGACAATAAAAACGGCTTGCCTGAGGCATTAGCAAGTGGACTTATGGTATACCTGAACACTACCGCAGTAGATGAGCATTTTAGGCGGTTTAGTGGTCATACTCAGGTCAATGCAACAGATCTTAAGCAGATGAAGTACCCTAGCCGTGAAAATTTATTTAAGCTTGGTGAGTGGGCTTTAGAACAAAAAAATATCACACAAGAGAGCATTGATGCTCAATTTAGAGATTTAATTTAATGAATACACAAGATGATCACATTGAGGCAGCTCTACAAATTATAGCTTGCTTAGGTCTACCTACTGCACAATATAATGAACGCTCAGCCTTAACTTTATTAGCTCTTCTAGACCTTTCTCCAGGTAAGAGCTGGACACAAGTAAAAAGCCCGTTAATGGGAATTACACCTATCATGAATTGGGCCCGTGAGCATTACAGTAAAGATTATGCTCCTAACACACGGGAAACAGTTCGTCGCCAAACAATGCATCAGTTTTGTGATGCAGGTATAGCTCTTTATAATCCAGATAAGCCAGACCGACCCGTCAATAGTCCAAAGGCCGTTTATCAAATCGAACCTCACGTATTGACCCTGCTTCGCACTTATGGGACTACATCATGGCACAGCCACCTAGAACGCTATTTAGCTGATCGTACATCGCTTGTTGAGCGTTATGCTAAAGAGCGAGAGCAAAATCGTATTCCTGTAAGAATTGCAGATGGTAAAGAAATTACATTGAGTCCTGGTATTCATAGCGAGCTTATCAAAGATATTATTGAAGATTTTGCAGAACGTTTTGCACCAAATAGTATCTTGATTTATGCCGGTGACACAGAGAAAAAGTGGGGGTATTTTGACAAAGAGCTACTGAAAGAACTGAATGTGGATGTAGGTTCACACGGTAAAATGCCTGACGTCGTATTGCACTACACTGAAAAAAACTGGCTGTTATTAGTTGAGTCTGTCACTAGCCATGGACCTGTTGACGGAAAAAGATATGAAGAGCTTTCTAAGTTGTTTTCAGAATCAACTGCTGGGCTAGTTTATGTGACAGCTTTTCCGAATAGAGCTCTAATGGGTCGTTATCTTAGTGAAATTGCATGGGAAACAGAAGTTTGGGTAGCGGATGCTCCTTCTCATCTCATTCATTTTAATGGAGTAAGGTTTCTTGGTCCTTACTCCCCATAGATTTGAAAAGATAGCTACTGTTTTAGATAGAGACCATTAGCTGCCGCACTGTTAACAAGATTATGGAATGTTTCGATCAAATACAATAAATCATCTTCTATTTCATTATATGTATTTCTCAAGCCATCAGCATTCAACATCTCTCCATGAACCACAGCATTTCTATTTTTTAGCAAAACTGTGTCTATCAACGTACTCTTCAACTCAAATTCATTACTCGGAAGGCCCAATTGCGAGAGTATATTTAAAAGAACCTCAGAGTTTAAATTCGACTTAGTGTCTATTGTTTTATTCTCTACAACTTTGAACGTAACATCAGACAAACGAGAAAAGTAATCATGGATGGCCTTTTGATTCTTTGTAGATTTCATTGAAAGATTTACATCAAAATAAGAGCTTAGATTTAGTTGTATAAAGTTATCTGCTATCTGATCACAGTGAAGACCCAAGCTATTTAGATAACTCAAATAAACTAAAGAGCAATGTTTAACATGTCCTTCCCAATGTGAATACAATAAGGCTATAGCAGCTCTGTGTAATATATTTTTCTTATGGATAGCGCTATTTTCCTGAATCATGAACTTCAATGTAGTCAGCTCTCGTCTACGCCAAGTTAAGTCGCTAACCATCGATTTTTCCAGTTGTTCAAGATTTCTAATCCTCACAAAACAAACTCCGACCTATACCAATCATTATCTTAGTTCTGTCTATAGGTCTAATCCGAGTAGCATAAGAGTTTGTAAAATCATTATTATCTATAAGCTCTTTTGTCTTAGCTGCTATAACTACAACTATAGCATCCTCATTATAATCATCGCTTTCTACTAGGAACGATATGCCTGTAGATATAGCCTCAAACACAGGTAAGCTAAAAGCCCCCTCATATCTATCTTTTTGAGGGTTGTATTTTTTAAACGCATCATCTCCTAGGGCAAGAGCTATACGCTCAAAAGTATTTTTGAACACCTCTCTTTCTTTGTTGTATTCAAAATCTGAGTTAATATCAAATAATCGGATTGTTTCATTGTTAAGATAAGGATGTACATCACTATGCTTTGATCGTATTTCATCAGATGCATGTCTGTTAATAAAGAACCTCAATACGAGTTCATAATAATATGCTTGATCTTCCTTCGCCTCTGTAACAAGGACTGTTTTTTGAAATGATTCATCTTTAGTTAAAGCCTGAATAAAATCAAAAGCCTGATTGTTTAACATTATCAATAAACAGTTTCTGACCTCTTGTGGAGATAAAGCAGATCCTCCCGTGTTTAACCGCTGAAATAGCTCGAACTTAGCATCATCGTCACTTTCACGTTCTATAATATTTACAGCTATCTTTTGTCTTTTGAACAAGAGTTTGAGATTGTTCGATAGTAAGTCGGCAGAGTCTAAATCTTCTGTTCCCCACTTTCTTCCTTTAAGAGATGGTAGATACTTAGTTGCCTCAGGAGTGAATGGGTCTCTAATACTTCCTTCTTCATCCTTCAGTTTATTCATAAAAGAGAAAATGGTTGATAATCTTTGAAGGCCGTCCACTAAATCCCAAACGCCATCTTGGCGCTGAGAAACAAATATAGAAGGGATTGGAATACCTAAGAATATAGATTCTATAAAATTACTCTTTTGCTCATCACTCCATCGAAAAACTCTTTGAAAAGCCGGATGTATTTCTAGTTCATTATCTTCGTACATACTAGCGAGTTCGCCTATAGACATAGAATAGCTATCTGTTCGAACATTGTGTCTTGCTTTATCAATTTCTTTATTTAAGTCTGTCATTAGAGGTCCTTTATAGCGATCTTAGTTGCCAAATAATTAAATCTAGAGTTCTGTTTCCTTGTTAGTTCTACCTATTCTTACCTCTTGCAATTTTTGGCGTTGCTGCTCTCTCATTATTGCAGCTTCCTCTTAACCATACACTTTTTCATCATTTAAGACTTAGTATTCAAGATACTCTCTAATTGGACGTTTCTTAAATTGAGAAATGTCTTTCTTAAGGCGATTAATCATCTCTAATTCCCACATATTCATATCTTGACCAGCTGGGCTAGTCGAACTAACTAAATCATTATAGTCTGCTATAAAACTAGGATTGCGAGCAATACGCCCTAACTGCTTATCGTTTAGCCCTTCAATGGTAGACCTGTCGACGTTATCAGCTTCAACTTTGGCAGCAATTTTCACTTTGTTTTTCTTCACTTTAAATTTAAATGTAAAGCCTGCAATTGCACGTCCATCTTTATACTGATCATACTCAGCTTGAATATCTGTATGTTCATTTATTTGATTAATAGCATGGTCTAGAACTCGTGCCTTGAAGTTATTCATTTTCTTATATTGCTTGGGCTCAACACCTAATTTCCTACGTAGATCGTCAACTGATATCTTGTTAGTTTTACCAACTGCCTTCCATTGCATCATTAACTCATAAAGCCTGATTGAGTATTCGCTTTGCAATTCGCTAACCTGTTTTAACTCATATTCTGTGTATTGCTCGCTAAGTCTTGTTATTAGCGGAATAACTGCATCTGTAAATTGCAGCTCAACCATACCAGCGTCATCAATGTAGCTTATTTTTTGTACCCATCTAATGACATGGCGAGCCTGTTTTCCTGTTTTTTCATGAATATCTTCATACTCAAAATGAGCATCAAATAAACCACTTGTAGCACTTTTCAATGCATCGTATGAAGTATGTTTTTCTACCTTAAATTGTTCTTGATAGCTCTTTGCTCTAATGTTCAGAACACCTTTAGCATCAATCAATTGTTTTTGTTCTCTTGCTTCAATAATTGCTAAGAAAATAAGACGCTGTTCGGGTATACCAAGAGAGTAGCTAGCACCGATTAACTTATTGTCTTTAGCAATTAACTGCTTATTACTCATTTTATACTCTCTATAGTAAACAATATAAGTACTATACTCTATAAAGCTACACAAATAAAATAATTGTAGCTTTATGGGTCGATAGACGTAGCTTTATGGGTCGATAGACGTAGCTTTATGGGTCGATAGACGTAGCTTTATGGGTCGATAGACGTAGCTTTATGGGTCGATAGACGTAGCTTTATCAACATTAAAGGCCTTTCATACCAATTGATTCAGAGCACCTAAAAGCTTTTAAAAGTATTTAAAAACATTAAAAACCTTTTTGGTTATTAATAATTAGAGTGACAAAAAAAGGCCAGTAAAAATAATAATGAATCCAATATCAGTAATTTCAAATAATTTAAAAAGAGAGATCAAAGCACTAGTCAAAGATAGCTAATAACATCGTATTAAGCTCCCTATAAGGTTCTAAGTATCGTTTGGTAAGTTACTAGGTAAAAAAATTTTAACCTCCTTAGACGGCTTATATGAGCTTGCACAGTTCCATGATTGTTTATATCAACTAAAATCTTCGGAAGATCGTTAGAATTCCAGTGATTCTTATGACTACGCTATCAAGGATCAATCTCTTATTATCAAATAGCTTTTCAAAAAAAGCCCTTGTATCAGCTGATACAAGGGCAATATACATTTAATTGTTAATCCAAACTATTGTATGCTTTTATTCCTGCTTTATCGACCAATCTTTGAGCATTGGAAACCTTATTAGGGGCTGCTACCTCTCTTAATATCAATAACGATTCTAGCACTATCGGCATCAAAGCCTTCATCATCTCATTCTGATTTGATGTGCTCTCTACTGCCTTTGATCCTTTATCGTCTGACTGCAATAAGTGCAGAATCTCACTAATATCTCCTTTCATAAACTGAAGATCTTCAAGAAAGTTATTGGTATCTGACTCCAATTTTTTCTTCAAGTAGCCACCAGGCGTTTGCCCTGCTTCTGCGGCTATCGCTTCTAGTTTTAGGTAGATTTCTGGCTTTAATCTAAATGATACGATAGGGGTGCTCATGATTATCCTTGTTTACAGATTGTAGACAGAAATATATCATAAAAATCAGTTACTTAAGTCTATTTTGTAAACATTTTGTGTACAGAAAAGAGCGTCTTAAATCAGGTAAGTTGCTGATTTAAGACGATTTTTTTCATCCCGAGAGGGTGCGTAAGGTGTAGTCATTAAATTGGATAATTTAATGACCAAAAATCAGGTAGAAAAATCGGTTATTTTCTACCTGTGGTAAGCCTTTTTGGCTAAAAAGGCTTATAAGAGCGTTACACAAGCAAAAACTAAGCAAACTACGAGCATTTCACTAGCAAATTATGAGCAAATATAATAAGAAAGCTGTATTATGAGCAAAATACAAGCAAAAACTAAGCAAACTGCGAGCATTTCGCTAGCAAATTATGAGCAAACTATAAATAGCACCTTGTACTCATATTAGTGACCGCTAAAAACCAAATAGAGAGTAATTTATGGCTAAGAGAACAAAGTTTTCCAAATTTCGTGATCTTTATGAGGTGATCGAAGAGCTGGCTGTTTCATATACCTATGAAGGTGTGGTTGAGATATTAGCTGAGCGCCATGACCTCATTCTAACGACTGGCACACTGACCAATTATCTTTACCGCTATAGAAAAGAATCAAAGGATTTATCTGTAGCAACAGATAATTCTAGTAGTGATATTGAGGTTAAGCCTGAGGTGAGAAAACAAGTTTTTGTTGACTTATATTCTAATGACCCAATCCAAGACAGTAATACAGAACCTAATGATGAGTCCTATGTACAGCCCACACATGAAGAATTAGATACGGCTATGAAGAGATTCGAAGCGAAGCTAGCAAATAAAAGAAATAGATCTCTTCTTGATAGGTAAGTTATTGATAATAGATAAATAAAAATTTCATAAAGGGACATTTTCCTAGTGTAAAAAGGAGCAATCTATGAGTATTCGAGGTGTATCAGTAGCAAGTAACCATTTCATGATGTTTGAAGAGGCACAACGAGAATACTACCGTCAAATGGGGCGTCTTAACACCTTTGGTTTAGAAAACGAAGCCCATAGCGATAGCATACGTAAAAAGATGTTTGAGCTAAAAGATGAGGAAAGTATGCTAAGAGAATGTAGCGCGAGCGAACTCTACGTCATACAAAAACAGCTAAAACAGAGAATTGATAATTTTCTGCATGAATTGAATGAGTAGCATATTATTATTGTTCGTAAAAAACCAAAGCCCTAAAATTATTGAATTGACGTTACTTATCGCTTATATTGACGGTACATAAATAAGCGATAAGTAATGCTATGAGCACAACCAATTATAATATCCGTCTCGATCAAGAATTAAAAGACAAGGCGTTTTCGGTGCTTGAAGGCTATGGTTTAACGCCTTCTCAGGCGATTAAGTTATTTTTGCATCAGGTAGCAGAAACCAATAGCATACCGCTGTCTTTTGATTACCAGACAATGCCTAGTACCAATACGCTTGAAGACGGTGATCAATGATTGAATTTGAATGGGATGAACAGAAAAATAGCAGTAATCAACGCAAACATGGCTTATGCTTTGAAGAAGCAGCTCGGGTATTTTTTGATCCTTTGTGTTTGCGTCAACAAGACCGATATGAAAACGGTGAAGAGCGGTAGCAAGCGCTTAGTGCGGTGAAATAATTATTAAAAGTCCCTAAAACAATATTTTTTTGAGGACTGTTTTCTCGCTTCATTTGCTGTTTTCTCGCTTCATTTACTGTTTTCTCGCTTCATTTACTGTTTTTTCAAGCACTTTGTTGCTCATACTCAAAGAGATGGTGAGGGTGGTGAGGTTATTCGTATCATATCAGCACGACCTGCCACTAAGGTTGAAAGGAGGTTTTATGAACAAGGTTAGCTATAAAGCAAATGAGTTACCGTCTTTAAGCGCTGCGCAAGAAGCAAACTTGCAACGATTGGCGGTACTTTTAGATCATGATATTGATTTGTCTGATATGCCTGAAGTGACGGACTGGTCGAGTGCGACCCGTGGCAGCGTAGTGCCAAGTGATTCTATGGTCGGTGCCAGTAGCGTGAGTCCTAGTATCATTGCTAGATTCCAGGATAGGGCTAAAAAGACCGGCGGAAACTACCAAGATATGATTAACGATGCGCTAGAAGAGTATTTGTTAGATCATTAGTCAAATATGAATAGTCGATAGTATCCTGAAATCCATGTAGGTGTACACTCAGCCTAGACACTCACTTATAAAATGCTTAGGAAGCTCCCAAAAAGACGCCTCAAAGTTCAAAAAACGTCCTATCAAAGACTATTTACAGTATGAGTAACTTGATACTTATCATTTAATATTTTTAATGGCTGAGAGTATGAACTTATGGACTTCATCTTCAAGATCTACTTGACGCATATGACAGTAAGTATCAAAGCTAAAGGAGTCATTAAACCGAGTCTTTACTTGATTAACCCTGTCTTTTATTTCATTTCCAGTTACATTCTTATTGATATTCTTTATCTCGTGTTTCATTAGCTGAGATAAATTTATTTTATGTATTTTTTTGATTAAGTCAAAAAGAACATGACCTGATATAAACCTATAAGCATTATCCCTATTAATTCCTATATCATTTAAGAAATATTCTGATTTTATTATATCGTCTTCGTAGATGCATTTATCATCGAAGAATAAGTCCATTTTCTTCTCTATTTTTTCAATACCGGATTTGCTGATTAGTAAGTTCTCATCAACCATGTTTTCATCAAGAAGATGGAAACATGAATTGAATTCGCTATCATATATATTGCTGTAATCAATTCTATTGAGAATAACAATATATTTAGCCAGTCCTTTAAAAGCTATTTCAGAGAAATCATTTAAGAAGCTTGATAAGTTAACGGTGTTAGGGATAGTTAACCTACATAGCTTGAAAAAATGATCTAAACTATCTTTTTCAATCTGGACACTCTCTCTACTAAATCCATGAGTATGGATAACATATTTATTATGATTGAATATGTGGTCTTCTTGTACCTTAGAAGCAATGTAGTCATAGTCACTATCAACTGCGATTATTATCTTTTCATTAGCATCTTTATATATTTTCTCTAAAAACCTCTTGCCAGTTACTGTTTTACCTTCTTTTGAAGAAGGGCGGCACATATATTCATTTGGGTAATGATAGCCAATAAACCCTTCCCAAAATGAGTAATCAGAGGCATCTTCAACATAAATAATCCCTTTATTTTTATCTTTAATATCTCCAGATGAAAAAACGTTATAAGCGCCAATAAAATTTTTACTAGTAAAGAAGTCATGAAACTCTGACATGTCGCTCACCACACTTCTTCTGTTATGGTTTTTATGTCTATGAAGTTGTCTAGCCAACCGTCCATAACTAGAGCTGGGCTATGAGTTACTATTATCATCTGGCTTGAGCTATTAGCATTTGTGATCTCTGTTAATAGTTTTTCTTGCCATGAAAGATGTAATGATATTTCTGGTTCATCCATTAATATCAATGAGTTATCAACGCCGCCATTTATTATTTTTAGGAATATAAATATTAACTGCCTTTCTCCAGAAGATAAGTTGCGATAGTCTATTCTCTTTCCACTAATTAGTAGTATTTCTATCTTATCGTCTACAAACTCTACTTTTTTGTTGGTTTCTTCAAAAAAATTGTTTAACGAACTCATAAACTTTTCTTGTAGTTCATCTTTGTTTCTATGATCCTTATTTAGTCTTTCTACTTCCTTATCAATCTCTACGTCTAAAAAAGTTGTCTTATTTCCGTCACTCTCAATAACGTTATTTACTGAGTTCGCACTCATATTTATCGTAGATATAAACTCTACAGGCATCTTTTTTTTAGGTTTAAAAACTTGATTATCTCTTTTGATATTTAATTTCTTATCATTATCCTCTATTTCATAGTTAGTTGCATTTTTATTTATTTTTTTGAACAAATCTGTCGTTAATTCTTTTAGTTCATCATTGCTTAATCTTTTATATTTTACATAATGGCTATCTGAATTTTTATCTTTCCTAGAATTTTTTTCAAACCTTGATAGCTCCTCTATAACTAATTTTAACATCTCAATATCTATTAAATTATTTTTTTTCGAAGTGTATTTTTCTTCATCTTTCATTACTACGCTTACTTCTTCACATAAATTTAAGTCTTCAACTTGTTTTAAAGTGACGGCAGCATTTATCAACCTAAGAATAGTAGATTTACCCAATCCATTCTTACCAACTAAGACATTAATTTTTTTTAGTTCCCAACTAACGTCTTTTTCATCAAACAATCTTTTTATTCTAATACTTTTTATTAAATTGCTCATAAATACTCTAATCTAGTCAAAGATGTATATTAGGTATGTCGACATACATGGATATAATAAGAAACATGATTCTAACAGGTAAAAATAATGATTAAATTTCTATATCTTTATCAGATATATCAATTTTTACTGCTAGCCGTTGTAACGTCAACTGCTCTTGGCGCTGCTCTCTTAGAGAAACCATCCTGAACTCTGTGTAACTGCCATTTAGATAAATACATACACAAAATCAAACAGTGGCTCGCGACATATTTTATTCATCGTTCAACTATTTTTTCATCGATCATATCAGTTAATAGCTGAGTCACTGTCTTACGGTTATTGAGTGCATATTGTTTTAACAATATGTACTTTTCTTCATCTAGATTGAAGTTAACTCTTACTGTCTTTTTCGGAGCATTAGTCACATCTGATAAATCTAAGGTGTTTTTGGCGTCTCTACTTGGTCTACCTGCTTTCATGTCTATACCTCATTATTCATCGAAAAATGTTTTAACTTCATTGACCAAAGCCGTCATTTCTTGTACAGCATTGCTATTAGCTGACTCTGTATCGAATACCGTTTTACCTAATGAGGCACTATTTGGGTAACTCACACGCTGCATTATCCGAGTGTCCAGAACAGGCAAACCATAATCTAATAAAACAGTTGCCACTTCTTTGCCGATATTGGTATTTTGGATTGCCCTAGATACCACAAAAGCGGCCTTCAATTTACCATCAGTCATCTCGATGCGCTGTTTAACTAGATCTACTAGATCGCTAGTAGCCCAGACATCATAAGGACTTGGTTGTACTGGTATCAGTATAAAATCAGCAGCCTTAATTGCAGATATAGCAAGAGTGGTTGCTTGCGGAGAACCGTCAATAACTACAAATTCTTTATCAGATACGTTTTTTAAATCTTTATCCAAAGTTGGTCTATCTAATCCAATAACTGGCACAGGGTTATCTTCATCAACTGCTCTCCAATCACGCGCACTACCTTGTTGGTCGCTATCAACTAACAACACACTATGCCCTTGCAGCTGTAGACCTCGGGCTAATTGAGTAGCGATTGTCGTTTTGCCGCTTCCGCCCTTTTGATTTAATACCGCTATTACTTTCATGAAAATGATTCCGTATTTGAGTATATACTCATATAAGTTTTTACTCAAATGAGTATATACTCATATGTTCACATGAGTAAATGAGTAATTGCATAGATGGTAACATTTGCTTTGATGCTAGCAATTATTATTCTTTAGAAGATAGAAATACCCTTTGTGATCCTGGCCTGAATAAGAAGTTCACCTACGAATTTTAATGGGCAGTTAGTCTAACAACTTTCAGCCATATCAGACTCTGGATAATTTTGAAATAAGATTTCAAACACTTCATCATGTTCTGATTTATAGGCAAGGGCAGCTCTTTGAACCAGCACAACTTGAGCATAGAATGCTTTTGCGGCCTTCTGAGTATCCGTTAATCTATGGATTTTACCTTTCTCTTTTATTTTCTTTAAGTGTGCCTTAGCGTCTATTAAATTATGTTCTGTGAGATCTTCGAAAGAAAGGTTTAGTGCTTCTAGTTTTTCGTAAAAGTCATAACATTGAAACTGAGCGTTCAGATCATAAGGTATTTTAAGCTCATCAAGAGTATCTGTCAGTTCTTCAAAATAGTCATAGGCAGAGTGTCTACTAGGGTCTCTGTTAAACAGTATTCTGATTTTATGAGGCGGTACGCCCATGTTGACTAATATTTTGATCGTTCCAATACTATCTGCGATTAATTTGGGTGATGAATCAACCACTGGCACCAGGAAAAAATCATAATCTTCATGACATCCCATCATTTGATCCATCCGATCAATAGTACGCTCAAATTCAGATATCTCCACTTCAACAATAACGGATGTACCCATCATTAGCTCAACATGTACATCTCTAAGTTTGTCTACAGTCGCAAAAATCTCATCTCCACTAATGTTTCTATCATTGAATCCAATTCTATAATATTTTGGATCTTGGAGGCGCGGTTTAACTAACCATCTGCCACTAATAGTCTTACCGGAATTTCCGGACGAATTGATAATGCATACTGTTAACTGAGGTTTAGCGTTAGGTGTTTGATAGGTAGCTTGAGTCATTTGATCACATCCTTGTAATCTTATTAGTGTTGAGGGTTACTGTACGTCAAATAAGACCTAATATACATGATTATGTGAACAAGATTTCCCAGATCCTTGGAGACTGTTGCGACTAGCTAATGCTAAAACTGAGCAATTTTTTGAACGTCTGAGTAACTGTAGATTGATTTTGAAAGTCTGGCGCTAGAACCAATGCTAATGAAACCGAATCCTTCTATCCAACGTCATTTTTTATAACGTCTGTTATGGAAGCAACGAGGGTTTCCTTATACGGAACCATCATAATTACTTACAGTAATTAACCCGACTCTCAACTTCGAAAGTGATTGAAAAAAGAAGAGCACCTCACTAATCTATTGTTTTCGACCAAGAATACAATGGAGTTGTGAGATGCCCATAGACGAATTTATCATCAATATCTATTTAATGGTAGAGCAATATTACAAAATAGTCGTCACCAAACCCTTGCGAAGTGCAGGTTACGCGCCAAAGCTAAGTGATCCTGAGGTTATTTGCATGGAGATGGTCGGTGAATTTTTACACCTAGATCAAGAAAAACAAATTTGGCAATACTTTACCCAGCATTGGCAAGACTGGTTTCCAGCCATCGGCTCATACCCTAACTTCGCAAAGCACTGCGCCAATCTGTGGCAAGTCAAACAGCAGATACAAGATAAAGTCAGTCAAATTGAAGGCCGTGACAACATTCATTTTATGGATGGCTTTCCGATACCCGTCTGTCATTATGGACGCGCTTATCGGCATAAGAATTATCAAGACTTAGCAGCTTTTAGCTACTGTGCCGCTAAGCAAGAGAGGTACTATGGCTTTGAAGGCCATTTGCTTGTTAACTTATCGGGCATGATTAAAGGCTTTACCTTTGCTCCTGCCAATGTTGATGAAAGAGCGGTTGCCCCAGAAATCACCACTCATATTCATGGGCTGCTTGGCGCTGATAAAGGGTATATCAGCCCTAGTCTGACATCGTACTACGACGCTCAAGGCGTGGATTTACAAACGCCACTCAGAGCCAACATGAAAGAGGATAGACCCAAACCTGTGGTAAGGCGGCTAATGAAAGCCCGCCGTATCGTTGAAACAGTCATTGGTCAGCTATCAGAACGATTTAATATACAAAGGGTACGAGCAAGAGATTTATGGCATTTGTCTCATCGATTGATTCGTAAGATTCTTTCACACAATCTGTGCTTTGTACTCAACAAAAAACTTGGTAATCCGCCTCTTCAGTTTGATTTGCTTATTTCAAGTTGAGAGTGGGGTAGTAATTAACAAAAAAGAGCCCCGACTAAAGGGCTCTTTTTTAGATCAGCGTATATAAAAACTAACGCTCCAGACAGTCTTATTAAAGCCCAATTATGCCATGTAATATAACGTAGGTATAACTTTTGCGCCCCTTAAGTGGCGTGGCTTTACGAGGATTTTACAATTGACGAAAGTGCGATGAGAGCGTAAACTCATGTGCTAGAAACGACTAACCCCCAGAGACGGCAATCTCTGGGGGTTAGATGAATTTTAATCTGTGTCAGCAGATATAAAACCCATTTTTCGATACGGACATTTTATATCAGCAGGCGCACCAATACAAGTGTGCGTGATGTTATTACTACCGGAAATATACGAAACACTCCCCTACAAGCCCTATTGCACCGATGGTTTAGGTAATCTTGTCATTCGTCCTAGGCAAACTGCCGTCAAAATGCGGTACATCCAGCACAACCCCCCTTGCATGACTCATTTTATCTGCTTAGACATTGATCATGAGCATGGCGCTATGCGATGGGCAGAAGAATACCTACCACCGCCACGGTGGACAAGCCAAAACCCCTCAAACGGACACGCCCATATCGTCTATGAGCTAAAAACGCCTGTTTGTACCAGTGAGCATGGCAGTCGTAAAGCCTTAGATTATCTCGCTAAGATACAAGCAGGGCTTGTCAGAGCAAGTCGCGCAGACGTTGGTTATACCAATTTCATCACCAAAAACCCCCTGCACGAACATTGGCGTACCGAAGTATGGACGAAAGAAGCCTATGAGCTAAATTATCTTGCGGAGTTCGTAGATCTCAGACCTTTAACGTCTAACGAGAAAGAATATGGGCTTGGAAGGAACTGCTCCCTGTTCGATACCGTTCGCCATTGGGCTTATTCTGCCATTAGAGAGCATCGAGGCAAGACTTGGGATCAATGGTACAGTTCAGTACTTAAGCACGCTCAAAGCGTGAATATGATGTTTTCAGAGCCGTTACCGTACTCAGAAATCAAGGCTACTGCAAAAAGCATTGCTAAATACTGTTGGAAGCGTGATGCTTATCACTATAATGAGTTTATTTATCGGCAGGCACTTAAGGGTAGTAAAGGCGGTAAGGTATCTAAACGTAAGCCTATAGCTACGTCAGAGCAATCTATGAAGCCTTGGGAAGACTTAGGTATTTCGAGAAGAACTTATTATAATCATAAGAAACTAGGTAAGCTTTAAAAAGTTGCACTGGATAAGCCTAAATCAGATAACAGCCGTTTGGGGTATTCTTCCGGCATCTTTTTATTAGAGCCTTTCCTAAATTTCGTGTAAGTACTTCTACAATCTAAATGATAGTTACACACTTTTTAGGAAAGGCTCTATACCCCCCCTTATTACGTCAAGTAGTAGGGGGGCATTTTTTATATGTTCTAAATTCCCTAGAGAAACAATAGTTTTTTAATGAGATTATGAAGCTTTCATTGTAGACGAGCAGAGTGACGGATTCATTTACTGATTTAATATAACTAAGCTGTTGATTCAAAAATGATCTGTATTTAAAGCCTTCTCGATATCTTCTTTAGACTCAGCACCGACCTCTCTAAAAATATCAACCATATCATTGAGTGAAAACTGACCACCTGACACAAGCTGCCATAATTCGTCACCTACTAACAGATCTTGGCGGTCATAAAAGTTGCCCCAACGCTTATAATTATTATCCGTTCTCGACTCAGGTTTATAAGGAATGGCGATGTAGGTTTGAATTTTATTAGTGTCCTAAATTAGTTGACCACTACAATTTTTTACTTACAACACGCAACCTTTTTAACACACGTTGATTATAAATCTTGTTTTTCAAGGTGCTAATATAATTGAGTAATACTTAACTTAGATAACATAAACCACTGATTCTAATAACTTTCATCTTGTATTATCACAGATTATTGTTTATCGAGATTTTGCAATCTTTGCTTAATTGGAGAAATTATGCGTGCTTTAACTTACCACGGTGCTAAAGATGTGCGAGTGGACAATGTCCCAGAGCCTAAACTGCAAGAAAAAGATGATGTTATTTTACGTGTGACTGCGACTGCAATTTGTGGCTCAGATTTACACCTGTATCGTGGCAAAATGCCTGCAACCGAGGAAGGCGATATCTTCGGTCATGAGTTTATGGGCGTGGTTGAAGAAGTAGGCTCTGAAGTCACTGCTGTTAAAAAAGGCGATAGAGTTGTTATTCCTTTTGTTATTGCATGTGGTAACTGCTTTTTCTGTCAGCATGACCTAATGTCCGCTTGTGAGACTACAAATACAGGCCCAGGCGCTGCTATTAATAAAAAAATAATTCCGCCACCGGCTGCTTTATTTGGTTTTAGCCATTTATATGGTGGGATTCCTGGTGGACAAGCAGAATTTGTACGGGTTCCTAAAGGTAATTTTAATCCGTTCAAAGTAAATGGCTCACTGTCAGATGAGAAGGTTTTATTTTTATCAGATATTTTACCGACTGCTTGGCAGGCGGTGACTAATGCCAATATTACTAAAGGTTCAACCGTAGCTATTTATGGTGCGGGTCCTGTGGGGTTGTTATCAGCAGCTTGTGCCAAAATGTTAGGCGCTGAGCAGATCTTCGTGGTAGATCATAATGACTACCGTTTGCAGTACGCGAAAGATACCTACGGTGCTATTCCGGTTAATTTCGATAAGGTAGATGCTGCTGAATTTATTATTGAACAGACCAAAGGGCATCGCGGCGTTGACAGCGTTATCGATGCGATTGGCTTTGAAGCCAAAGGCAGCATGCTAGAAACAATAATGACCAATTTAAAAATTGAAGGGTCAAGTGGTGCAGCTTTACGTCAATGTATTGCAGCTGTGCGTCGTGGCGGGGTCGTTAGTGTTCCGGGTGTGTATGCAGGACCCATTCATGGTTTCTTATTTGGTGATGCTTTTGATAAAGGGCTTACTTTCAAAATGGGCCAAACCCATGTACACAAGTATCTACCACAATTATTAGAGTATATTGAAAATGGTGATTTATCACCTGAAGCTATTATTACTCACCGTATGAATTTGTCTGACGCTGCTAAAGGTTATGAAATTTTCGAAAAGCGTGAAGAAGAATGTCGTAAAGTCATTTTAACTCCTTAATTTTTCAAATTTACCCTTAACTTTTAACATTTAAAGGTTAGGTCATAGCTGCTTTAACGAGATTATCTTAAATAATGGTTATCGCTAAAGCAGCTAGTAAAAAAAATCTTTGACTTGCTTTTCTCTGCACACGGCAAAAAAATCACCCCCCAACCGATTTTCATGGGTTTAGGGATTAAAAAACTAACTAACTGTCTTAGATGGTCTTAAAGCTTAGAAGTGTAAAGCACAATAAATTTTCTTATATTTATCAGGATCATCTTTATTAGCTACAAACCCTTTGCTAACCAACTTTACCGAGTTAAATGTTTCACCTTCATCATTAGTTATCATAACAATCAAGTTTTGATCCTCAAAACTTTGGAGTTCTTTAATCAGCTCTTTAATTGTCTTAGTTCTATCTTCCCATTGCACTATAATCTATTGTAAGTATGCCTATGACAAACCAATTTCACTGGTTCGGTTCCCTAGTGAGGACTTGAATCTTCGGCTGTAAGCTAATGGTATCAATGGTTTTGCGCACTTAAATAGTCACAGTGTACTTCGTAGTGTACCTAACATATTCTGTTTGTGATCGGTGCGCTATACAGGTATCGAATTGCTAGTGTTAGATATGAGTTTAATAACTATAAAATCTCTAGATGAGGTATTTTTCCATCTTACCTTCTGCTCTACTCGTTTCTGTTGTTTGTACAGAAAAAATCTTGAAGAACAAGACTGCACTTATCGAAAAAATAAGCTTAGACTACCTGCCCTTCATCTAGTACGGATAGTCCAGTGCCTAAACTTCTTAAAAAAATAGGTATCATTCTCAGCATAGTCATCGTTATTGGTGGCACACTCACTTTTGTCATGACCTGGAAAAGTATAGAGTTTAATGAGAGGTTTTTAGCGTCTTGGATAAGCTCTTTTGCGCTATGCGTGGTTTTCATTGCACCCATTGGTGGCATTATTGCCATGCTGATTCATAAAGCTTTAGCGGCAATATTGCCCAATATCTCAAAAGTTAAAATGAACGTTATTTTTGGCTTATGTATGGCAGTGACAATGGAATCCATTATGGCAGTGATTACTACCATTAACACCAATGGTTTCTCTGATTGGAACTCTCTTGCTGCTGTTTGGGCTACCACTTTACTGGCAGCCTTACCGATCGGCATCGTGTTTTCAGTTATTGTGTCACTTATTATTAAACCCAAGCTAGAAGTAATGTTAGCTGAATAATTTATCTATAGTGCTTCTACATAGGTCATAAGAGTAAAAGCTAAATGAAGTTCATTTTTGGGAGGTTATGCTATGCCGTCACACTCATCTTTTTTATTAATAGGGGCGTTAGCAGCGCAAGCTAACACCACCAAAGATACGGTTCGCCATTACTATGAAATGGGATTATTGAAATCTCGCAAATGCCAAGCAGGCTCAAGACTGTACACTGAATTTCATCCAGAATGTGTTGAGCGTATTGAAATGATTAAGAGTGCGCAAGCCATCGGGTTTAATCTGAATGAATTTAAAGAATTCCTGAATGATTATTACGATGGCACGATTGATGTTGATAAACAATTGAGTGTTATTACCCAAAAGCTCGCTGAAACAAAGCGTCAGCAAAATAATATTATCAATATGATTAACCACCTTGATGCTCATCATAAGGTTTTAAAAGATATAAAGATGCAAAATACAGGTCGTCTTTCTAAAACTGAATGGGAAGAAAGAATAGCGGAGCAACTGCTAAAAAATGATAAATCTTAGTCAGTTCTTAAAAGTATACCCCAAGGGAACCAGTTATTTCGGCCTTCAAACCTATTAACAGACCACTTAAAACAGACTGGTATAATGGAACCACTTATAACAGACTATTTTAGGTGTTTATGTTTATCAGAGCGTATCTACGAGCGTCTACCAAAGAACAAGATGCTAAACGTGCCAAAAGCGAACTCATAGCATTTGCCAACGATCATGGCCACAAAATTGCTGCCTTCTATGTCTAAAACGAATCAGGCGCTACCTTGGTGCGACCCACGCTTATGCAGCTGATTGAAGATGCTCATAAGGCCGATGTTATCTTGGTTGAGCAGATTGATCGCTTGGCGCGTTTGAACCAAGCTGATTGGGATACGCTCAAAAGAATGCTATCAGAAAAAAAGCTCTCTATCGTATCAAAAGAGCTGCCGATCTCTTGTATGACGCCTCAATCTGAGAGTAGCATTGAATTTATGATCAGCATATTACAGACCATTAATTCGATTATGCTTGATATGCTCGCTGCTATTGTTAAAAAGGACTATGAGGATGGACTTAACCGTCAGATGCAATGTATTGCTTGTACTAAGGTAAATACTCAAATACTCAAATACTCAAATACTCAAATACTCAAATACTCAAATACTCAAATACTCAAATACTCAAATACTCAAATACTCAAATACTCAAAATTATTTTAATTATATATATTCATGCTTGTCAAATCAAAATAGCCTCCTATCAGTATTTCATTAAATTAAATAGGCTCAAGAAAAATACTAATTACGCTTTAGGCTACGGTATGTTAGCCGAATCTTTTATAAACGAATCATTATTGCAACGATGATACTGATACTAGCTTGAGCTTGATTATCAAGGCAGACTTTCCTGCGTATAGCAGGGTTTGTTCTAACTATTCAAACCATCTGCTTCATCTTTAAAAGTTTCTACAACGACAGAGAAAATATCGTCCCAAACCTCATTATTTGCCAAAAACGGATAATCCTTCAGTAGCTTATTACTTTTAACACCCTTATTTTGTAGCATGCTGCGAATGATTCTATCGGCATAGCTGTTGGGCATCTCAACAATCTCTTTTATCGCCAGTCGTGCATGGTCATGCTTTCTTAGGTACTGCGACTCGTTATGCATCTCTTTTTCAATAACATGAGCAATCAATCCTGATAAGTACTGAACGTGAGGCGTTAAGTCCATAAAGCGCCATGCCGGTTGAATAAGGTGAGTGTTTTCAAAATTTAAGTTTGAGCGAATACCATCAGGGTAAGTAATCACCTGTTTATTAAAGCTGTAATGATCACGGATTTGCTCCATAAGTGGCACGGATACACGGTCTAAAATTTTATCATAGGCATGACGGTCTGAGGGATGCTCAGCAATGGCTTGTGATATAGGTAGGATAATCGGCTCATGAATGACCTGGTCTCGCCTGAGGACGTCATTAATTAAGAAGCGATGTACACGGCCATTGCCATCCGCCAGCGGATGAATATATACAAAAGCAAAGGAAGCAACCGCACTACGTATCAGTGCCGATTGCCCCTCGGTCTTTTCCATAAATGCCTGTAACCCTTTGAGCTTTTCAGCAATGTCATCAGCAGGTGGCGCGATATAGTGCACAATCTCTTTAAAGCCATTGACCTGAGTATGCGACACAAAAACTGGTGATTGACGGATGCCGTACTGCTGAATAATAGTTTTACTACCCAATATCTCTTGTTGCAACTCTGCTAGCGACTCAGGATCAAGCGGAATATCGCCCTTGCCTGTGCGCCGTGCCATTACATCGGCGAAACGTTCAATACGTTTTAACTCTTTCCCTTCACCTTCTATGGTAAAGCTGGCTTTACTCTCTCGTAATGTCATCCATACGGAGGCACGCATCAGTAAGTCTTGCCCAAATTCATCGTTAAGTTTGTCAACCATCATGGCAATATCGAGTGCAGCTGCTTGCGTAAAGGCCTCTGTTTTCACCAGTATCGGACAGAAATGACGGGTTCCTGCTAGATTGTCATTGATACGCCAACGAGCATTCTTGATGACATGCGCAGGGCTTGAAGTAACCTGCTTCTTAGCATCTAAAGCGTCCACATAGTTACCGCCTAAATTACTCGGTACTGCTAACTGCTGACCCATGAGCCATTCATACAAGAAAGCCATTCTACGGGCATAGCTGCCTGTGGGCTCAGCGTTTACCCATGCTTGTACATCATCAGCCCCTATCTGCTCAAACAGACGAGTCAGTAACTCTAAACTCAGTACTTCATGACGCATGTGAAATTGTAAGTGCGCAATGATTGTGTCCAGTGGACGCGCGGTTTCCTGATAAGCGTTATGAATGACGTCACCGTCTTTATAGGTTTGTCTGCGCCCACCGATACTGCTGCTGACATATAAAGGGGAAACCAGCTCGATGCTTGCATGACGGATAAGCCATGCTGCGCCAATAGGGTCTGAGGTAGGGGTATTCATTATGAGTGGCTCAAGCGATTATAGATAAGCCATTTTGCGTAAAAACAATTATGAATGCAATATAATGATTATAATGAAGCATTATTGCATTAAATCGATTTTTATATGACGTTGTGATGCCTTTAGATAAAGCCCAAAGATCACGTTGAGTCGATATTTAAAACACCTCAGCTATTAACCTGCTTTAAGACACGATAAACGGTAGCTACGCCAACACCAACCGCCTTAGCGATCTCTTCTTTTGTCATATTGTTTTGACTGGCCAATGCTCTAATACGATTGTGTTTCACTGTATTGGCTTTCTTACCAGTGGGTTTATAGCCACTGTTGGCCAATCCTTGTTTAATGCGCTCTCTACGCTTGTCATTATCAAGCTTTGCCATGGTCGCTAATAAATCGATCAGCATATCGTTAATCACTTTTAGGATCTCACCTGTCATACCGTCACTCATCGTATGTGTGGTTGGTAGATCAGCCACCACCAATCGTAAGCCCTTATCTTTAATACGCTGCTTTAGAATCGAAAAATCATCTTGAGATAATCGGCTTAATCTATCCACGCTTTCAACCAGCAGAATATCGCCTTCTTCAGCGTCACTGAGTAATAGAGTAAGTGCGGGTCTATCAAGTTTCGTACCACTGAAATGTTCAACGTACTCCACATGGTTATCATCATAGCTTTGGCTAAAGTTAATCAAGTCAGACAAGGCTCTCTTAGCGTCTTGATCCTTAGTGCTTGCTCTCACATAAATACGAACGGTCATAACGCTACCTCTATTACTTAGACTCAATAATTAATGTTCATTGATAATAGCAAGATATTACTATCGTTTAATTACTAATATAAGTCAAATGATAGCTAAATTATCGTTTAGAGGTTTTATGTTTTGGGTATAGGTTAACGATAGAAAATATGGTCGCCACTAAGCATAGGCTGTTAAGAGCTGCTCACTATAATTGCAGACTGTCTCGATTAGCTGTATAATATAGACTATAATCTATATATTGGTTTTTATATGTGGACTGTCATCACAACAGAGCTGTTCAACCAATGGTTTGATCAGCAAGACGAATCAACGCAAGAAAAAGTACTGGCAGCTTTGGTGGTTTTAGAACAGCAAGGTCCAAGCTTGGGTCGCCCTTTAGTAGATACGGTGTATGATTCAAAGTTTACCAACATGAAAGAGTTGCGTATTCAGCACAGAGGCAAGCCACTCAGAGCCTTTTTTGCCTTTGACCCAAAGCGGCAAGCGATTGTGCTTTGTATTGGTGATAAGGGTAATAGAAAGCGTTTTTATAAAGAAATGCTAGCCACTGCAGACCAACAGTATGAGTGTCACCTCAGAACTTTAGGAGATCCATAACATGACTAAGACATTACAAGAGATGTTAGCTGAGCGCTCTTTGGATAGCCAAGCGCGTATTAAACAACTGGCAGAGCAACTGCTTTTAGAAAACCAGCTGTCTCGTATCCGTGAAGAGTTAGAGATCTCTCAAAAAGAGCTGGCTCAAACCATGGGTATTAAACAGCCTTCATTGTCTGCTATAGAAAATCGCGGCAATGATCTTAAAATATCGACCATGAAAAAATATGTTGAAGCTATGGGTGGTAAGCTTCGTATCGATGTTGAGCTGCCAACAGGGAAGCACATAGGCTTTAATGTGTAATAATGAATTCGAGTGATTCAAACGCTAATAAGCCACCCTCTTATGGTTGGCTTTTTTTTATTAAAAATATGCTAATAATAGTACGCTTGAAGTGGTTTTACTGCTTTAGTCCATTTTAAATGGTCTATCAATGGGTTTGAAGGGTGAGTTAGCCGGTTCCGCTCGGGTATACCCCAACTGAACCAGTAATTTAATTCCAGATTGAAAAGCTTTTCCTAAAAATTGTGCAACTGCTTATAATTCAATAACAGGAGAATAAGCAATGACTACTCAATCTGATATTAAAAAACTGGCTGAGCAAATGGCCAGCATCATGAGCAGCTTAAAAAATTTTAGAAAAAGGTGTGTTATTTAAAGTCTTATCTACTACAGCTCCATAGCTATACTGGAAGTTATTTAACCTGCCCTGTTTCTAATAAACTGCCATCTTTATCGAATAAGCAGTCGACGATAATGAGCGGGGCCGCATCCAAGCTATCTTCAGCGTAGTAATGTGTTATGACTTCAAAGTTACCATTATTTAATCGTCTGTAGTCTGTGTTTTTTCGTTTAATGTCCATAGATTTAAAACCTTTAAGCATGGGCTGTACTGCTTTCTGGCACTTCGTTAGCAATGCAATCTTTGATGTTTTTTGAGCTTGTTCGAGTTCAGTGTTTCTTTTTTTATCAGATGGGTTACTGCCATTTTGAATCCAAATATAAAATGCTGCAAATGTAATAATAGACAGTCCTGTCAGTGTCTCTTTTTTCATAATATGACTCATTTAGCGAAAATATAATAAGATATTTACCAACATACAAGCATAGCTCAGTTATTCTTAAGGAGTATGTTAAAACAATAATTAACCGTTGAAAGCAATGGGTAAATGTTACTCCCGTTCTGGTTAAAACAGCTTAGTATTATAAAATAGGGCTTAATGAAACATGGATACCTTAAATATCGTGTATCTCGTAGGAGCAGTATTAATTTTCGCCAGTATCATGGCAAGTACGTTATCGGCGCGTTTGGGTGTTCCACTTTTGCTATTGTTTTTAGTCGTCGGGATGCTCGCTGGTGAAGAAGGTATCTTGGGTATTGAATTTTCTCAATATGCGATAGCCAATTTTGTCGGACAAGCAGCCCTAGCCTGTATTTTGTTAGATGGTGGGTTGCGCACCTCTGTTAAATCATTCCGAGTTGGCTTAAAACCAGCCATCACACTGGCCACTTGGGGCGTACTTGCGACAGTCATGATACTGGGTGTATTCGTCACATGGCTGCTGGATGTCGATTGGCGCTTTGGGCTATTGCTAGCGGCAATCGTTGGCTCTACCGATGCGGCAGCGGTATTTTCACTGCTGCGTAATGGCGGTGTTAAGCTTAACGACCGCGTCCAAGCAACTTTGGAGCTTGAGTCTGGCGCCAACGACCCTTTAGCGATTTTGTTAGTCACAGGATTAATTGCTTTAAATGTTGATCCTGCCGGACAGACAGCGCTAGGCTTCTTAGGCCTACTATTACAACAGCTTAGTTTTGGTTTAGGAATGGGCTTGTTCTTTGGTTATTTCCTATCTCGATTATTACCCAAGATACATTTGGCAGAAGGTATGTATGCCATTTTAATAATGTCGGCGGGTTTAGCAGTGTTTTCTGCCACTAACTTACTGGGCGGTAGTGGGTTTCTCGCGGTCTTTATCGCTGGTATTATGATTGGCAACCATAAGGTACGCTCAACTGAGCATGTCATGCGCGTGATGGACAGCTTTGCGTGGTTGTCGCAAGCGGTGTTATTCGTGGTATTGGGCCTATTGGTCACGCCATCGAACGTTCTTGAAGTTTGGCCTTATTCAGTGGCCATTGCTGCCTTTATGATTTTAGTGGCTCGTCCTATTGCAGTCTATACCAGTGTTTTACCGTTTAAATTTAAAAACAAAGAGATCGGCTTTATCTCTTGGGTTGGCTTACGCGGTGCGGTACCCATCACCCTTGCCATGTTGCCAGTGATTGCAGGGGTAGATAATGCCTTTATGCTATTTGATATTGCTTTTGGTGTGGTAGTTTTATCATTAGTATTACAAGGGACGACCATTCCTTTTATGGCCAATCTGTTTAAGGTGCGTATTCCTAACAATAAGGGCCCAAAAGAAGAGCATGAAGTGTGGGTGTCAGATAGAGCAAGCATTACGTTGTATGAATTTGAAGTAAAGTTAGGTGCGTTTGCAATTGGTCGTCATCCGAGGGATATATCTGCGCGAATCAGCCCTGAAGGAATCCATGTTTTTGCCTTAGTGCGTGGTCAGCAAATCTTGGCAATTAATGAAGAGACTAAGCTCAAATTTGGCGATAGCGTTTGGTATGCCATGAGTGGCGATTATGCCGATCAGATTGCGAATGTTTTTAATGACACGACGTTAGACCGTAGAGCCATCGATGATTTTTATGGCGATTGGATGCTATCGCCGAGTGTCAAACTTAAAGATGTGCC
The DNA here is from genome assembly GCF_000013905.1 of Psychrobacter cryohalolentis K5. NCBI lineage: Bacteria > Pseudomonadati > Pseudomonadota > Gammaproteobacteria > Moraxellales > Moraxellaceae > Psychrobacter > Psychrobacter cryohalolentis. Next base: position 6,683 of record NC_007968.1, on the reverse strand, counting down.
TTTCTTTACCGATAGGATGAAATTCGAATCTCTAGAAGATACCCTGAACACGAAAAATATGTGGGAACAAACGGTTGCTGAATACATTAAGGATAGCTTAAAGATGGCACCCGTAGCAGGCGATACGGTTGCGATTAATGAGGAATGGTTGTTGGTCATTAAAGAAGTTGATGACCAAGGAAGACTGAGAACGATTGGCCTAAAACAACTAGAGGGGCCAGCGGTGGCATAGTTTCTATCATTATTAGACATAACATGGGCTAGTAGCCAAAAGGCAACCATTTAAGATAATTAATAGTCCTGTTAACATTGTTCATTCTAGGTAACTCATTAGCTCAAATTATGGTTTGTTTTACTGGTATCGCTAGGGTATACCCAAAATAGCAAAATTTTATTTGTGAGTGGAATTCGCATTTTTCTAAGTAATGCTAATACAGAAGCTAAACTACGCAGCATAACTCTATTTGATCAGTATCTTATACTTAGAATTATTATTAAAATATAAGGTGTTTTTAATCGCCAAAGCATAAAAAATACAGTGACAATTCTGCATAGAATATTTTAAAAAAATACTTTATATTCTATTAAAAATCACATAGGGAAGTGGCTCACGATAGCCACTTTTTTTATGCCTCATACTTTTAGTAGATACACTTAGCTTTACGCAACCAGACAGGATGTGTCATGAGACATTTTTATTTAGACTTCATCTTTACCGCCATTGCATTAGCGATCGCGGCATGGTGGGGATATTCACATGGCGGGATGGGTGGTTTGATCGCAACCTTATCTATTACCGCGATTTTGGCCGTCATGGAAATCTCATTATCATTCGATAATGCGGTGGTCAATGCCTCAGTTCTTAAAGGCTGGGATGAGTTTTGGAAAAAGATATTTTTAACCGTCGGTATTTTAATCGCCGTCTTCGGTATGCGTTTGGTATTCCCTATTGTCATCGTCGCGGTTACCGCTGATCTTGGTATGATGCAAGTTATAGATTTGGCATTGAACGATCCTAAAGAATACTCGGCAAGACTAATGGCACACCATGCTGAAATCTCAGCCTTTGGTGGTATCTTCTTACTATTGGTGTTCTTGAACTTTATCTTTGATGATAAAGAAGTACATTGGTTTGATTGGCTCGAGAGCCGCTTGGCAAAACTGGGTAAAGTCGATGCCATGAGCGTGTTTGTGGCGCTTATCGTGTTGATGATTGCGGTATCATTTGCTAACCCTGAGCAGTCAGCAGCGGTATTGATTGCGGGTATTTGGGGTATCTTGGTATACCTTGGCGTACAAGTGGTTTCTGGTATGCTTGAAGGTGATCTTGAAGAAGAACTAGACGCTCAAGGTAATAGTACTGGTGCTGCAACTAGCGCCATTATGAAAGGCGGTATTATCGGTTTCTTATACTTAGAAGTCCTTGATGCTTCATTCAGTTTCGATGGCGTGATTGGCGCATTTGCGATTACCAATGACGTTATCGTGATTATGCTGGGTCTTGCAATCGGTGCGATGTTTGTGCGTTCGATGACTATCTTCTTAGTTGATAAAGGCACGCTTGATGAGTTTGTCTATCTTGAACACGGCGCGCATTATGCCATCGGCGCTTTAGCCATCATCATGTTGTTATCGGTGAAATTCCATGTGCCAGAGCTTATTACGGGACTGATCGGTATTGCCTTTATTGGTTGGGCACTGCTTGCTTCACTGAAACATCGTAAGCAACAGGCAAAACTCACTGCTTAGAGTGTAGAGAATGTAAAGCAAAAAATTATTATCTTAGAATATCGTTAATAACAGGTTATACCAAATAATTGGTATAACCTGTTATTAACATGCATTGCTTTTTATTACCTAATAATAGACATCATATTTAAACATTTATATTACCCACAACAAGAGACACAAATGCTGAAGAAAGCTGAACAAAGATTAGAAAAAACCATATTTAATAGTCGTTGGCTGCTAGCACCGTTCTATTTGGGATTGGTGCTCGGTATCATTTTATTATTTATTAAGTTTTTTCAAGAGCTGTGGCATATGACGACTCATGTGTTCAGTGCATCTGAAGCCGATGTCATCGTTGGTACGTTGGCGCTTATCGACATGTCATTAGTCGCAAGTTTATTGCTTATCATCATATTTAGTGGTTATGAGATTTTTGTCTCAAAAATTGATACCGGAGATCATGAGGACCGCCCTGAATGGATGGGGAAAATCAATTTCTCTGGGCTAAAACTCAAAGTGATTGGTGCCATCGTTGCCATTTCTGCGATTGATCTTCTTAAATCATTTATGGATATACCTAAAGAGATGAGCGAAGGTGATGCTGATAGATTGATGTGGAAAGTGATTATCCATATGACGTTTGTACTGTCAGGCCTGTTATTTGCTTTGATGGATAAGATTGTCGGTGACACCAAAAAACATTAGAAAGACTTTAATAAAAAACCTATCAATTAATTTATATAAATAGACGCAAAGGAGCACACATGGCAGGAGCCAGTTTATTAACCTTGCTTGATGACATCAGTGTGATATTAGATGATGTGTCACTTATGACCAAGGTTGCCGTTAAAAAAACGGCGGGTGTATTGGGCGATGATCTAGCCCTTAATGCAGAGCAAGTTTCAGGTGTTAAAGCAGACCGTGAGCTGCCAGTAGTTTGGGCCGTTGCCAAAGGCTCATTCGTTAACAAGCTTATATTAGTGCCGTTAGCGTTGCTGATTAGTGCCATCTACCCGCCATTAGTCACGTTTTTATTGATGTGCGGAGGTGTCTATTTGGCTTATGAGGGTGCTGAAAAAATCATTCATAAGTTCTGGCCACATATCTTACCTCACGATGAAGAACAAATAGCCCGTCTACGTGCCAATGCTGATGAGACGATTGATTTGGTTGCTTTTGAAAAGGACAAAATCAAAGGTGCGGTGCGCACCGACTTTATTCTATCGGCTGAAATTATCGTAATTGCACTCGGCTCAGCAGTTGGAGCGACGCTTTTAGAGAAGAGCGTGATGCTGTCTATTATTGCTATTGGCATTACAGTAGGCGTTTATGGCTTAGTAGCGGGTATCGTTAAAATGGATGATTTAGGTCTTTACCTAATGAAACAGACGAACGGTGCAAAGCAGAAAATAGGTGGGATTTTATTGTCTGCGGCACCAAAGCTGATGAAGTTTCTATCGATTGCTGGGACATTAGCTATGTTTCTAGTGGGCGGCGGTATCTTAGTGCACGGGATCAGTTTTTTGCATCATGAAGTGGAAGACTTAGCGCACCTAACTGGCATATTTGGAAGTGTGACAACCATGCTCTTAAATGCGTTGGTAGGTTTAGCCGTCGGTGTTATTGTCGTGGCTATTGTCACCATGATTGGTAAATTACGCAGTAATAAGTCATCTTCGACGCATTAAAAATAACGATAATCACCCCTGTTCATTTAACCTTCTTTTAAAGAGTGCAATAAACCATGTTTGAATTTGATTTAAACTTAAAATTAATGGTATATCACCTAATTCAATTAGCAATTGCCTTCGTGCTTTCCCTACCGATTGCGCTTAATCGTGAGATGAAAGATAAGGGTGCAGGACTCAGAACTTTCCCATTAGTCAGTATTGCATCCTGTGCTTTCATGCTAGTGGCTGTCGATATCTATCATGGAGGTGCAGCAGAACCCGAAGCGAGAATCATGTACGCAATTATTACGGGCATGGGCTTTATCGGTGGTGGGGCTATTTTTAAAGGTGATAATACGGTAAAAGGCACTGCGACAGCTGCAAGTTTATGGAATACCGCTGCTATCGGCATCTCTGTTGCTTATGGACGTTATGAGATAGCGATTATATTATCAGTTGTTAATTTCTTAATTCTACAATTCTCAGAACCTTTCAAAGTAAAAGATAATCTTGAATAATTATTATTCGTCCCGGTTTGTATACTCAACCTTACATTTTGAAAGTTACATTGCTATGTACACTGATTTTATCTAAATAGATTTAGAGTACTAATAGCAATATCTCACAGCCTAAGGTTCAAGTCCTCACTAGGGTACCGGAGCAGTGAAAGCGCCTGATTGGTTATCTTGGGGTATACATATAAGGAATCGACCCGAGTAGTTTTGCCTCCGATACATTTGGGGTAGTTCAATATTGAACAATCCGCTAAGCCAATAAGCTAGTTCTTAAAATAATCTTCATCTGACTTGTCGTATAAAATGGCTTATCTAAATTATTTTATGATATATATCCAAAATACAACTCTTGTGTAGTGCAGTGACTATAGTAGCTGTACTGACAATGTGACTAATATAGTAACGTTTACTAGCAAGTAACTATCATCATTAATGTGATAAGTGACTCGTAAACGAGTAAAACTATCTCTTACCATACAAACAAAAAACGGCCAACAATCCACAAATATGAACCCACACTAGATACCAACAATTGTTTATTTAGACTTGCTATTAAATCAGAGTGGCCATTAAAAAGCCCCAAGCCACTTGAGAAAGTAGCTTAGGGCTTTTTAATATTTGAGGCTATATGCAATACAAGGTATCAGTAATTAATCATCACGATCAACGTCGCTTACCTGACTGCGCGTAATCTTACCAGTCATGCTGTCGACAACAACTTTATGAATCTGATTGCCTTTACCAATTTCAACTTTGTAGACAGGCTTGCCAAAATCCATATCGAATCCTACTTCCAGTACTTTCCCTTTCAGCGTTTGGTTTGCTTTTTTTATGGCTTGAGACAAACTTACTTTTGATTGTTTCATAGCCTTATATTCTGCCAAGTCTTCTTTGTCTAAACGCTCTGTGTCCCCTTTCGTGACCTTGCCTGTATTGGCATTCACGCTGACTTCTTGTTCATTATTGTTGGTAACGATGTTGATATCGTAATGGCTATTTGCGTTACGATATTCTTGATCAAAGTCTGCACTGATGATATCGCCTTTTACCGCTTTATTAGCAAGGACCAGCGCTTGCTCTAGGCTAATCTTACTCTGTGACGCTGCCGTTACCTCATTCACAGCAGGGGCTGCTTGACTGGCTGAAACAGAGGCAATGCTAAAGCTTGCGACACTCAGTGCCATTACAAGAGGTTTCTTCAATGTTGATAGTTTTTTCATAATAAAACCCTAAAATGCGTCAGTTTTTCTGCCGACTATTTATTAATTAGAATAAGAGATTGATTTCAAGATGAATAATGACATACAGTTAATCGCTATGTCTAAGTGATTTATGCTGAAAAACGTAACGGGCGTTATGACAAATGACGTTGGATAGAAAGATTCGGTTTCATTGGTTCTCTTGGGTATACTCTAATCTAATCAGATTACAGAACCTAAACTATTACCTATTCTACCTTTGCTAGTGCAAACCTAATTAAAAAAGACTGTTACGCAAATTCATCACGATATGAATTGAGTTTTTAATAGGAAAGGACTGTAATAGCCTTGATTGTTCTAATGTTGATATGGAGGGCGTTGTGACTAATAGCTGTGCAAAGTTGTTGGCAGATAAGCAATTAACCATAGTTTTTATTGAAAGTGCGACCGCGGGCTATCTAGCGCATCGCTTTTCTATGAGTCCTTATTCAGGCGACATATTAATGGGTGGCTTGGTATGTTACGACGTTGCGATAAAAAAGAACGTGTTAAATATATCAAGCCAATTAATTGCTGAGTGTACGCCTGAGTCACTAGAGGTAACAAAAGAACTGGTTAATAAGTCTAAGACAATGTTTGATGCCGACTTGCATGTCGCTTGTACAGGTTTATTAAAGCCTGGAGGCTCTGAAACGGAGGAGAAGCCTGTCGGAACGTTTTTTTATTGCATTGGTTATAAAGATGAGCTTTATGATTTTCGCAGCATCTGTCAAGGCGTGCCTGAGCAAAAGCTACGCAGCATCAATAGTCTTATTTGTAAGAGCATTATTGAGGTGGTAAACCGCCATACTGACTAATTTACAATCTTATTATTTAAAGCTTTAGCCCATCTTCTTGAATGATGGCAACGATTGCATTCTTCATTTGGCGCTGAAATACATTCGACATAACCGCAATGCATACAAGCATAGAGCTGACCATCCTTTAAGGTTTTCGTAGCCTGAAACTCTTTAGGAAAAATGGGTAGTCCATACTGTGTGTCCTCGTGTGGAAATAACAATACACTAAACTCACCATCTGTTTCGAGCAATCCTACTTCCACTTGTCCTAGGTGACGCACGCCTTGTTGGCGCATTTCAGCAAAGAACTCATCGTGCGACATTTTACCTTTCTTGACATCTTCCATTATTAACATGCCATTTTCTACGATATAAGTAGGTTTGCCTTCTAATAACAGCTCAAAAAGCTTATGTTTTGTGCTGAACCACGTAAAAAGTCTATAGAGAAAAAGGACAAGGCTCATGATGAGCACCGCTTGGATAAGTGGCAGATCCTCTGTAAACATTGGATCACCAGCAATAGAACCAAGTGCCAAAATTATAGTTAATTCGAAAATTGAAAGTTGGCGGATACCGCGCTTGCCTGTACTTCGTAATAACAAAATAATCAAGCAAAACATAATGGTGGTACGTATAACTATTTCTGCCGCAAAAGCCCATGTAGTGTCATAAATAAAAATACTTATCCAATCCATTTTGTTTTTCCTTGGTATATACCGTATAGCTAAA